>NZ_CP159620.1:0-4133 GCF_050613355.1 Plantibacter sp. RU18 | reverse complement strand
ACTTCAGTTGCTCCCATAGGTTGGCGTCATGACGTTCGAGACGCTGTTCCCGGACTCGTGGCTGCCTGAGCGGCCCCGAGTCACAGACCGCAAGGGGAACCCCACCTGGCGGGTGTCTCGAGACACCGCGCTCGGCACGATGCCCTACATCGAACCCAACGCCTCGCACGTGCTCCAATCGCTCGTCATCACCGACCGCGACCTGATCGACTCCGACCGCATCGCGGACAACCTCGGCCTGCCCCACCCCTCGTACGTAGCGCTGAACCCCCACACCACGACCGGACACATCGTCTACGCACTGAAAGACCCGGTATGCCTCACCGACGCCGCCCGCCGCCCTCCAGTGAATCTGCTGGCACGAGTCGAGCACGGCCTCTCCGACGTTCTCGGCGGAGATCCCGGCTACGGCGGCTCACTCACCAAGAACCCGTTCCACGTCTCCCACGCCACCCTCTGGGGGCCGCAGGATGCCCTCTACGGGCTTCGCGACCTCGCCAAAGCACTCGATGACCTCGGCGCACTCCCGAACGCCAGGAACCCACGCAAGCACGTCCAACGCTCAGCAGTCGGCCGCAACGTCGCCCTGTTCGACGAAACCCGCCAGTGGGCCTACCGAGGCATCCGCAAATACTGGGACGCACCAGCCGCCGACTGGAACCGCGCCGTCTACGCCCGCGCCACCCTCATCAACGAAACGATCATCGCCAACGAATTCTCCACCGGCCCCCTCAGCTACACCGAAGTCGTCTACCTCGCACGCTCCATCGCCACCTGGGTCCGCAACCGCGCCGACCTCGGACCCCGCGCCCAAACCACCGCAGAATACGACGCCACCTTCCACACAATCCAAACCGCACGCAGCGCCAAAGCCGCCGCAAAACGGGCGGCTGTCGCTGAGGTCCGTCGGCTCGCAATGTTGGGCGAGCTATGACACCGGAACGGCGAGTGCGGAAGATGACGGCGAAAGAAGCCGCGAAGCGCTTTGGTATCTCTGAACGGCATGTCCGCAACATCGCAGCTGAACCCCGTGCGGAGTTCGAGCGGCGAGCCTTTGAACGTGGTGAGCAGATCCTCGCGTGGCGGGCCGAGGGGGTGCTCTGGCGCGACATCGCCGAGCGGCTAGGTATTTCGCTCAATGCCGCACAGAAAGCCGGTGGGCTAGCTGTCAAACGTCGTGCAAATCGTGATGGTTGAGCGTCCGGCTTGGACCATCAGTCGCGCGGCCAATGAGTGTGCGGTGTCTCGCGACACGATCAAGCGACGGCGAGCTGCTGGTGCGTTCCCAAATGCGTTCCAGAACAGCCAACGCCAGTGGGTGATCCCGGTGAGTGACCTCATCGCGGCCGGCCTTCGTCCCGGCACCCCGAAAACCGGCGACGAAGCCCCCGCCGTGCCCCAGGGCAATGCCCTAGGGCACGAGCCGGATGCACCAGGCGCACGCCCTAGGGCAGCGCCCGACGAGTCCGCCGAGCTCCGCACACAAATCGAGTTCCTCCAGGTGCGCCTGGACGCCGAATCGCGGCTTCGGATCGCGGCCGAACAGAACGCCTCAGACCTTCGGACATCGTTGCGGATGCTGGAATCTGGACTCTCCACCGTCCCCGACCATGTCACAGACGCACCGAGTGTTCCGGCATCTCCGTTGAGGCGATCGCGCTGGTGGCGGCGATAGCACCCTCCCCAGACTCAAGCTTGTGCCCTAGCCACTGCACTAGGGCACAGCGACTAGGGGCGCTGAGAGCGTTGCTGTCGATGCCTGGCGGCAAACAAGAGGCCAGCGATTATCAGAACTAACGTGGCGGACAGCATCAGCTGGTTGTACTGCGCTCCGAACCAGACGGGTTGAACAAACAAGACGACCACCTGGAACAAAACGAGAAGGATCAAAACAGCCACGCACAACGTGCTGGCAGACCCATTGCGAGTGAGTGTTGCTCTCAAGGCCCGGTGCACCATGACTGCCCCGTCCAAACCTGGTGTAGCACGAACCCATTGCCGTCTGCCGAACAGATGCCTACAGCACCACTCATGACCACCAGGACGCCGGCGAGAACGCCCGCAACCGCAGCGATGGGCGCGGCCGCTGAACTCAGAATTGCGGCGATACCCGCAGCGCCAGCTCCGCTATTCAGGGCTCCCAAAACTCGATTCGTCATACATGAATCAAGTTGCACTTGGTTCCCGTACCACTGCGGAGTGATTGAATTTTGACCAGAGCAAGCGCGAGCTGAAGCGCCAGCAAACGGTTCGATGAGGATCGGAGCGCTTTCAACCACGCCCCCGGCCGTGACTACTCCACGAGCAAAATCCACAGCCACCGCCTCCGGCACGCCTGATTCCAACGCACCCGAGAAATCGAACGAAACAACGCCATCCACAGAAACCGTGCGACTCTCAAACGCAAGCTCCACCGCAGGGGGTAACGGATCCGCAGGGCCTGCCGTAGATGCATTTGCCGCGCCGCTCGTGCCAGCAACCAGAGCGAGAGCAACCAGTGAACCCATCGCTATCGTACGAAAAATTTTCAACTTCATAGATTCTCCTCTTCGAGAAGGGCTGTCACCTAACAGGCACGAAAGTCACCGTCTGACACACCACACTCCTCGCTGAGACTGGATGTGTCAATTTTTAAACGCTCGTATCGTCGCCTCGCACATGTTCCAGTCGCTCGTCATCACCGACCACGACCTCACCCACTTTTCCCCTGGTCCGGTCCCGCACTTTTTGCTTCTCAATCTCCCACCCTCAAGGCACGCAGAGGGTGGGAGATTGAGAAGCGCGGCAACGCGAAGTGCGGGACCGGACCAGGGGAAAAACATCCCAACCTAGTCGTTTGCTTAGTCGCGCTTGATGACGAGTTAAACGACAGGGTAACGACCCACTGGGCTGCCAGTAGGAGACGTCGTTCTGCTGGGCAGGCGGCGGCTGCAGCCATCCAAAAAATCCGTAGCATACGTGCATCTTCCTGGATCTTCCTGGATCTTCCTGGCCCTCGATTTTCGTCCTGGTGAACGACGCACATAGGGCATTAGTTACGACCACGGCTCCAGCAGCGCGTTTCGTTTCGTGCGCGCTCAGATCGTCACACCTCTGGCATTAGCGATGAGCGATAGCAGTGCCGCAAAATTTGCGGCACTGCTCGACCCGGTGTGCCGCAGTTTTTGCGGCACACCACATGACTGTTCGGCTCGAATCCGATCGACTCAAAATTGGTGCCCGACAGCATGGATGAAACGGGTAGTGAGTCGGGCAGAAAGACCCAGGTAGGTCCCCCAGATGCCAGACGTATAGAACGATGTGTGGGCTGCCGGAGAGGGTGCAGGAGGTTGGCTGTTGTGGGCGCTCGTGCAGGAGGTTGGCTGTTGTGGGCGCTCGTGCAGGAGGTTGGCTGTTGTGGGCGCTCGTGCAGGAGGTTGGCTGTTGTGGGCGCTCGTGCAGGAGGTTGGCTGTTGTGGGCGCTCGTGCAGGAGGTTGGCTGTTGTGGGCGCTCGTGCAGGAGGTTGGCTGTTGTGGGCGCTCGTGCAGGAGGTTGGCTGTTGTGGGCGCTCGTGCAGGAGGTTGGCTGTTGTGGGCGCTCGTGCAGGAGGTTGGCTGTTGTGGGCGCTCGTGCAGGAGGTTGGCTGTTGTGGGCGCTCGTGCAGGAGGTTGGCTGTTGTGGGCGCTCGTGCAGGAGGTTGGCTGTTGTGGGCGCTCGTGCAGGAGGTTGGCTGTTGTGGGCGCTCGTGCAGGAGGTTGGCTGTTGTGGGCGCTCGTGCAGGAGGTTGGCTGTTGTGGGCGCTCGTGCAGGAGGTTGGCTGTTGTGGGCGCTCGTGCAGGAGGTTGGCTGTTGTGGGCGCTCGTGCAGGAGGTTGGCTGTTGTGGGCGCTCGTGCAGGAGGTTGGCTGTTGTGGGCGCTCGTGCAGGAGGTTGGCTGTTGTGGGCGCTCGTGCAGGAGGTTGGCTGTTGTGGGCGCTCGTGCAGGAGGTTGGCTGTTGTGGGCGCTCGTGCAGGAGGTTGGCTGTTGTGGGCGCTCGTGCAGGAGGTTGGCTGTTGTGGGCGAGGTCAGGGGCTCGACGGAGGGGGAGCTTGCTACGCTCGCGCTGGAGGAATTTCCGGGGAATACCTGACTTGGGTGAGTTCCTACCCTGCAT
>NZ_CP159619.1:0-34434 GCF_050613355.1 Plantibacter sp. RU18 | reverse complement strand
CACAGTGCCTCTCGGATCGCCTGAGGAATCGCGATGTAGTCGGGCAGAACCACACCAAGCGGCAGGCCGGCGGCGAACGTCGCATCCTGTGCGCCGTAGGCCGGCCGGAGGAGGATCTGCGCCCCGCCGGCCAGATCCTCGATCTCGTAAGAGGCTGCGAGTGCGTTCTCTTCGTTGAGGATCGTCGCGGTGACGATCATCCCGAAGTTCACCAGAGCGGCATCTTTCGCGACTTCCTTCGCTGACTGCACGGCCGCGGAGAACTCCGCGGCCGCTTGGAACGAGGGCTTCTTCGTCGACGTCGCACGGCTCGACGCCTTGTTGACGTCCTTCTCTGCCACGTCCATAGCGCGAGCGGTCGACACTGGCCGGTAGACCAGCGTGACGCGCTTGCGGTCGACGTCAGGCGACGGGGCGAGCAGGTTCTCCAACACGTTGGAGAACACCGTGCCTCGTGGCGCGGCGCTCATCGTCCAGGACTTCGACAGGCCCGAGTCGTGGCGGTACCACTCCCACCCGGCGTTATGCGCGGTCGGCCCGATCTGATCCCAGGACAGTCGAGGTGTCGAGCCCTGAATGTGCGCGGAGGCGATGTGTTCGCCCATCCGCGGGTCATAGGCCGTGCGAACGATCTCGCACAGCTCCTGAGCGCCCACCGGCCGGGCGTCGCCCGCGCCGCACACTTCCAGGTGCTCAGTGAACTTCCCCATCCGTGCGGCGAGATCCGTCCCGACGTCCTGAGGGTCACGCACCCGTGCAGCTCCTGGACGCCAGGTGCGGAACGTGATCGACACCCACGCCCGCGTGGTCGCGGTGCGTTGCGGGAACGTCGCCTTCGTCTCCTCCATCATTTCCCGCGCCGCCGCGGAGGCTGACGGGTGCATGCTCAAGTCAATCTCGTGCGCGAGGCGCACGCCGTAGTCCGGTGCCGTCTCGACGGTCACCGAAGCGGCAACGACGTCGCCGGCCTTCGACAGGCCCGACAGCCAGCCGCCCCAGTTCGCCACGTACTGATCGATGTTCTCGCGGTCATCGAGCGCGAGGCCGGTCGGCTCCACACTGATCACGATGCTCGCGTGGTCCTTCGTCGGCATGTGCAGCATCGCGAACGGCCGCTCGAACGAGTCCTCGAACTCGTGCAGCTCGGAGCGTGCCAACAGCCCGGGCAGCTGGTACGAGCCCGAGGGGGTCAGGCCAGCCGGCCCCGAGCGGAGGATGTTCAGGCGCTGGCGTGCTGCGCTTCGGAATGCCCGCTTCGCGTTCATCTTCGAGATCCTGCTCTTTCCGTGCTTATCAGTGATGGTCATGATGAAGAACAGCCCGGCCAGCAGCACGAGCGCCGCCGCGCCAACCAATGGGCCGGCGAGACGGAACAGCACCACGACGAGCAGCAGCCCGCCAATGATCAGCAGCGTCTCCAACATGGAGAACTTGCCGATGCCCGCCGAACGAGGCTTGCGCCAGTTCCCGTAGCTCGGTTCTTCGTAAGTTGCATCAGTCATCGTGCGATCCCCTCATCACTTCGAACCGGTCGAAGAATCCGTAGCGCCCTTCGCAGCGTCCGCGATCGCGTCGCCGCCCTTCTTGACGGCCTGAGCGCCAGCCACAGCGGCCATGCCGATCGGCCCGCCCGCTGCACCAGCCGCAGCAGCCCCGCCGCCTGCCGCAGCTCCGCCACCGGCTGCAGCCGCACCCGCACCACCGCCGGCGGCTCCGCCGCCCGCTGCGGCCGGACCAGAGGCACCAGAGGCCGCATGCTTCGCACCTGTAGGAGCCGTCTCCGTCTTGGAGCTCGTGGAGCTCGTCGACGAACCGCCGCCCGATCGGGTGGAGTTCATGTTCGCGCCGCCGTTGACTGCACCCGTTGCCGCAGATCCAGCCATTGCGCCCATCATCGCGCCGCCGCCGGACCCGCCTGCAGCAGCACCAACCATCGGCGTCACAAACCGCATCAATGCCGGCAGCGCCGCGATCGCGGCGAGCTGCAAGCTGAGGCCGGCGATCAGCTTCACGCCGCCGTTACCGTCCGGGGCGAACACGTCCGCCGCGGTGAGCTTGAACGCGGCCGCGTAGATCAGCGCCGCAACCGGCTTGTACAAGATGAACGCGAGCAGCCACCCGACCACGCGCGTAAACCACTGCTTCCCGGCCTCAGTGTTCGTGAAGGCCGCAACCGTCGGGAACACGCCCGCCAGCACCACGAGCAACCCCGAGCGGAACACCATCAGCACCATTTGCACGGTGGACAGCAGCAGCGCGATCACGCCGAAGACGATGATCAACAGCGAACCGAGCCCCGGGGCAAGAGCGATCATCCCGGTGAGGTTCGTTCCGAATCCGGTCCCGTCCGTGCTGCCTTCCAGCACCGCCCGAGCGAGCCCATCCGAAGCGGTAATGAGCACCTGAACCGCCATGACACCCCCGCCAGTGACGAGGGTGAAGATGATCAGGCTCTTGATCAGCTGCCGACCAGGTTCGCCGCGTTGCTCCCAGATCATCCGCCCGGCACCGAACAGCACCGACAAGATCGCGAGGCACAACGTCCAGAACCAGAGCTGCGTAACGAGGTATCCAACCTCCGTCGACGGCGAGTTGACCAGGTTGCTCAGATCCTCACCCGGAGCAGCGCTCAGCAGCGGGGGAGTATCCACCGTCACCCAGAATGTCCCGAGCCAGGCCACGACCTTGCCGAACCCCTCGGTCACGCCGTCAGCCAGGTTCTTCAACGCATCGCCCGCAACCCAGTTTCCTACCGTGCAGAACGGGTTCAATCCGCAATCGTCAGCCATGACTAGACCCCCGACCATCCTTCAAATTGATTCAGATTGTCGAGCTGGCTAAACGGCGCGTTTCCGTCGTCGGGGATCTGCACCTTCCAGTCGCCGTCGATCCATTCCAGGGTCATCGGCCACGCGACGTACGCTCCATTTGCGGCCGCAAAAGCAATAGAAATGACCGCAAGGTCGTCGTTGTACGACAGGTACTGGTAGCCAGCCAAGGAGCCGCTAACGTCTGCCGTTGGGCTGTCGCGCACCTTGTCCAATCCGGGGCCGGGAGCCGCAAGGTGGTCCGCGACTGCCGCGAACTCCTGAGCGATGACCAGGCCGCTGATCGTGCCGGCGGCGTAGAGAGCGCCGGTCGGGTTGTGTGCGAAGCACGTAGGAACGTCCTCAGCAACAACAGCCCCGGGCCCGAAGGTGTCAGGCGAGAACGGCACCGTCGCGGTGCCGAACTCCTTCCACACCGTGGTCGGTGCCGTCTTGGGAACGTCCTGATCGCCTGCAGGGAGCCCGCAGACGCTCTCGTCAGCGTTCACCGGGTCCACCGCTGTCGCGGTGGGCTTCGGCGTCGCAGCGGCCGACGTCGGCGCGCTGGTGACCTTCTCCGGGCTAGGCACCACGAACACGATCACGAGGCACAGGACGATCAGCAGTGCCAGGAACGCGCCGGCCACGATGAACCAAGGCTTTTCGTACCAGGCTTTCTCTGGCGTCGGGCCGGTCGTCGTCATGACTGCGCCGCCACGACGATCGCGCCCACGATGCCGGAGGCGACGGCGGCGATGATCGAGCCGATGAGCACCCAGATCAAGCCGGAGGCAGCTTCACCGCCACCGCGGCCCGCGCGGCTGTCGAGCATCATCTTGCCGGCGACGATGAAGATTGCCAGGACGGCGATGCCGAAGATGATCCAGGAGCCCCAGCCCAGGATGAGGAGCAGTCCGCCGCCGCCGGGAGGCTGCGTCGGCGTCGGGTTCGGGATGGATGCGGTAACGGTGGTTGCAAGGGTGGTCATGAGTGTTCTTCTTTCTTGTGGGTGTTCAGCGCCAGGTGGTCGCTGATCGTTTGCATGGTCGTGGCCGCTTCGCGCGGTAGAGCCGGGTGGTCGACGCCGAGGCGGTAGTCCTCGATCCAGGGGACGTCCCAGACCTCGGGGAAGCCGCCGGCCACGATCTTGGACAAGTCGCGCAGCTCTTTCGGCAGACGTCCCGGGGCGTCAGCGACGCGCACGAGGCCGACGACGCGGACGGTCGGCAAGGTGCCGGAAACGAACTCGACCGCAGCACGCTGCGCCGATTTCAGTCCTTTGTGGCTAGTCCGGCAGACCAGCAGCACCCGAGCGGGCTCGGCGTAATCTGCGCGGACCGGCCACTGGTGCGCGGCTGGCGCGGATGCCGGCAGAAGGTCGCTGATGGTCTGTTCGCCGGCATTGCTGTGGGTGCCGAGCACCCACAGCTGAACGGTGCTGGTGTCTTCGAATCGGCCCAGCTCACCGCCCCTCCGGGTCAGCTCGACACCGCGTTGTGGACGGGACGGGCCGGAGGGCTCCAACACGTGCGTTACGGCCGCGCTGTCCTCCTCCGGCACGCCTTGTGCTGCTTCGATCCAGCGGCTCATGGTGTTCAGAGCCCCCGAGCCACAGCAGCAGCCGCAGCGAGCCAGGCGCGCTGTGTGCTCGACCGCAACGCATCGTGCCGAATGATCCCGTTCTTCAACGCCGGATCGAAAGGCACCACGACGACGTCGCGGACGTATGGCCGGAATTCCTCGGCATAGGCGTTCGCGATCGCGGTGTCTTTTGCTTCCGCCTCGGACACGATCACGACCGCGTTGCGGGCGAGTTCTTCGCCTCGCTCGCTCACGCGCATGACGGCTTTCAGCGTGAGCCGAGCGCCTTCCTTCTTGTCCTCGACCGTCGTGGTGGGCACCACGAGCTGATCGGTGAGTTCCACCATCCGACGCCAGTTCGGAGCGCCTGCAGAGTTGCCGGAGTCCATCAGGATCAGCCGGTAATACTTCGCCAGCACCCGATGCACGAGGTCCACTTCGTCAGCGGTCACGACGTGATCGTCATCCCCCGCAGCGGAGCGCAGCACTTCGTACTTGTCCTCCGGCTGGTGGTGCACGAACCGCGAGAGATCCGCACGCTCGGCGCCGGGCGCGAGAAGATCGCCAGATGCTTCGAGCAGGTCGAGAACCGTCAGATCATGACCGCCCTGCTGCGTGCGAATGCCGAGCGTGCCCATCGTCTCGTTGTTGTCCCAGGCCGCGACACCGCCACCGCCGTAGCGTGCGAACACCGACGCCAGGTTGACGATCGTGGGCGTCTTGTTCGCGCCGCCCTTCTGGTTCACCGTGGAGATCGTGCGGCGCTTGGGGAAGTGCCGCGATACCGCGTTCACGTCCTCGCGCTCCGCCAGCTCCGCAGCGGACGGCTGCACCTTCAACCCGAGCGTGTTCAATAGACCAGCAAAGCCCTTCTTCGCCGGACCAGCCGTAGGAGGCGCGAGGAACGACGGCGAATCGCGCAGATCGCGCCGCAGTGCCACGGCCGGCGTGGGCGGATCTGAGGCGGCAACGGGCAGCGGTGCAGGCTCCACAACCGGCCGAGTTGGTTCGGCCAGCGGCTGCACGCTCGCGACGACCTGAGCCGCCGGCTGTAGAGCAACCGGGGCCGGCTCGACAACTACCGCCGGAGCTGCGACTCGCTCGAGCGTTTCGACCGCCGGGGCCGGCGCAACAGGTGCCGGCCGAACGGCTGGGGCCGGCGCGATGGGTTCAGCAACGGCCGCAGGCATTGGATCGACGTCGGCATAGTCCGTCTGCGCTTCCTCTTCGAGCGAACCATCCACGCCCACGACGAGCTGCGTCATGCTCGTCGGGTCCGTCACCATGACCCGAATCGGCCGGCTCGACTTCACTGCTTCGGCCCGCATCAAATCCACGAGCGCACGCATCGCGCCGTTCTCGTCAGCCTCCGCGACGTGCTGCTCAGCAGTCCCCACACGGAACACGCCCGTGTGATCGGGGAGCAGCGTTGCAGTCATCGGCGGGAAGTCCCGAATCAATGATTTATCGATCATGCTCTAGCTCCTTTTGCGGCGAATTGATATGCCGCCCTCATTTTGCATAGTACACTGCAAACCGAATTTACAGTTGGGATCGTGGGCCTCTTGATACCCGAATCGGACGAAGCTGGACGCGAAGCGCGTCTCGTGCTGGGCGTCCGTCCGGCGCGCCTCGCACTGCTGCGAATCGTGATCGCAAACGGTGAGGTCACGGCGCAAGAATTGATGGACGCGCTCGGGATGACCCGCAACGGCGTCGGCCTGCACCTGAAAGTGCTCACCGATGCCGGCCTGCTCACCGAACGTCACGCCACCCACCCCCGTGGCACCGGCGGGATCCACTACTGGTCCGCCAATGTTGAAATCATTCGAGACACCCTCGACACGCTGAGTGCGAGTGTGCTCAACGCCCACCACCGGTGAACCCACCAAGCTTACGAGGAAACCCCCAGAAAGCCGCGTGATCACGCGGGCTAGTACCCCTAAACCTCGATCCACCGACGTCGGTGGGTGATGGCCTGTCGCGGGGTCGCTGAGGGGTTCGGCGGTGGTGGGCGTGGTCGGGCCGCGGGCCTCGCTGTCCGCTGCGTTCCACTGGGTGTTCTGATCGGCGCCTTGTCGGCGGGTTGGTCGGGTTGCTCAGCTTCGGGGTGGTGGCAGGGCGTGGCTGTGCAGCACCGACCATGCGCTCTCCCATGGCCAGCTTTTGGGTAGGTGCAACGAGATGCGGCGTGCGGAGGATGCGATCCTCGCGGGGATGCTGATGAGTTTCTGGCGGATCGTCGCGGTCGTCGCTGAGGCGAGTACCGCCCCGGTGATGGTCGCGGCGGTGCGGGTGAGGTTGAACGCGATCACGGCCAGGACGAGCCATGCTGCGTTGGCGGTGAAGATCCCCGAGGGCAGGTGCGCGAGGGCGGAGTTCTTGAGGTCAGCGTTGACCTGCTCGATGATCGCGTGCCGGCGGTGGACCTGGTCGGCGGTGATCGTGTCGAGCGTGCTGGTGGTGAAGAACGCGTGGAACCGGTGCGTGTCGAACAGGGTTGGCTGGGACAGCTTCTTCGCATTCAGCTCCGGGATGCGACGCACCACGAGACGTCCTTCGATGCGGTCCTTCTTCGACTTCGAGGAGAACGCGGTGAACGGGACCTCGGCGACCTCAGCTGTGGAGATCCAGGTGTTGGTCGTGTCGTCGAAGACCGCGTCGGTGTATTCGATCGCAGTCCACGCGTCATCCGGGATCGCGTGGATCGCGCGTTTCACGGCCGGGTCCTGCCGGGCGGTGATCGACACGTCCGCCCCGGCGCGGAGCGCGGCGGTCACGGTCGCGTGCCCGTAGTACGCGGAGTCCGCGCGCAGCAACACCGGTGCGGCCTTCAACCCGGGGAGTCGGGTGACGGTCTTGAGCGCATCGCCCACGATCCGGGCAGCACCCCGCGGGGAGCCCGCCGCACCCTTCCGCAGACGCTGGGCGATCACCACGGGAGCGCTCGAGCCGGTGGATGCCGTCGCGAGCAGGACGTTGATCCCACGGACGCCGGAGTATCCGAAACCCGCGCCCTGCTTCTTCGGACCGTGGACTTCAATGATCGTGTCATCGACATCCACGAACACCAGCCCGTCGTCCGCGGGCGCAGGAACGATCGGAGCCTCCGCGGCGAGGCCCACCAGGAACCGGGAGGCGACGGCGTCGAGTTGGCGGACGTGCCCGAAGGTGAACGAGCGCAGGAACGACCCCAACGTGGAGGGGGCGTAGATCTGGGTGAAGATCTTCCCCATCCCGCCGTGGCGCAACAGGGCCATGTCATCGATCGAGTCCGCCCCGGCGACCATCCCTGCGACCAGCGAGGACACCTTCAACCCGGCGTTGGCGCCTTTGTCCGTCGGGACGCTCAACCACTGGTCGGCGAGGCTCCGCAGGCCGGCATTCTCGGCCAGCCGGACGATCGGGAGGAGCCCTGCAGTCGACATCAGATTCGGGTCATCGAATGACGCGACAGTGGCACGCGCGGCGTGAGAAACTTGCATCTGCGAGATGCCTCTCTCTTCAGGTTCAATTGCTCCGTAGTAAGAACAATTATCCCTGATCAAACAGGCATTCTCCGCTCCACCCGCCGCCCCTCAGTCGCAACCCATCGGTGGATCGAGGCTAAATCAGCGCCGGTGAGCGCCTCCGAAAGGCAGGTGGCGCTCACCGGCAATATCCGCTGGCTCCCAACGGCAATATTAAGTGGCCTCGAGACGCAATAATCAGTGGTCCTCAGACCACCAAATACTCAGCCAACAGGATCGTCACGAACGACACCCACGTCCAGGTTGCGGACACCGCCGGCTGACGCAGCGGCAGCAGCAGCAACGTCCCACCGATCAGGACCGCAGTGACGACGCACCACACCGTGGTCGACCAACGCTGGGTGACGCGGAGCCCGACCCGCCGCCACGCCCGGTACGCGAACCACACAGAACCCAGCACGATGACAGCCCCGGTCACCACAGTCACAGCATCCACAGATAGCCCTCCCCCGGCTCAACTCCCCCACGCTACCGGCGAGATCCGACACGCGGCGTGTCTAACTCGACTTAACGTTAATGAGGGCCGTAGGTTTGGTGCATGGCCGGTCCACGACGCGCGAGAGCTTCGCTCCGCAACCCCATTTTGGCGGGGTACACGATCGAGCAGGACAACAAAGACGCGTTCGCGCGTATGGCCGCAGCGGCCGGCATTTCTGCCTCAGCGATGCTCGACGCGATGATCGAACACACCGAGACTAAGCCGAGCGGCGAACCGATCTGGTGGACAGGTCCCGAGGAGGCGACGCTAATCAACCCCGATTAACGCATTAGGCCCGCCGCTTTCGCGACGGGCCTAGAAGCTGTGGCTCAGAACCCTGGAAGTTTGGCGACTCAGGGGGTTCAGAGCAGTTGTTGACTCAGACCGGCTGGTAACCGGGGCTTTGTCGTGTCCTGCACATGTTCATGATCGGACGTTGCCATCGTAACCCTAGATGCACGCATAAGCACATCACTAGAGCATGTCGGCGCGTCCTCCCTTACGAGGACACCGGGGGCGGGTGGTTCCGGCCGGCCGAAGCAGCCGGCATGGTTGGCAGTACCGTCCGTGGCCGAGCTGACCGCCTGGACACCGGCCCACGCGCAGGGCGCCCCAGCCGTGAGCTCCGGTTCAGAGCGGGTGCCTGAGCGGGAGATGCCCGAGGACGACGGGCCGAAGAGCTGGGCGCTGCCCGTGCCTGAGAGCGTCTACGACACCATTGGAATCTGGCGGGGCTCGTCGCACTGGTTGGGGTCTGGCCAGTATTGGAACGGTGGTTGGCGCTAAGCATCTGCTTGCGGTCACTACGGTGGAGTGGTGCCGGTTGATTTTCTCAGTGACGAGCAGGTAGGGGCCTATGGTCGCTTCGTTGGGCCGGTGACGCAGTTGGACCTTGATCGGTTCTTCTTTCTCGATGATGACGACCTGGCGATCGTAGGTCGGCGGCGTGGTGTTGCTAATCGGTTGGGGTTCGCTGTCCAGCTTGGGACGGTGCGGTACCTGGGGTGTTTTCTGGATGATCCGACGGCCGTGCCGGGAAACGTCGCGGAGTTCGTCGCGGGGCAGCTCGGGGTTGTGGGACCCGGCGTGTTCGAGGAGTACTCGAACCGGCCGAAGACTGGATACGAGCACGCGTGGGAGATTGCCGGGGCCTACGGGTACCGGCGGACATCGGACCCAACTACGTTGGCCGAGTTCACGGGCTTCGTGGCGGCGCGCACGGCCACCCGAACCGAGCGACCGACTGCGGTGTTCGATCAAGCGGTGGCGTGGTTACGGCGAGAGCGGGTGCTCCTGCCTGGGTTGAGCCTGGTCACGAGGCTTGTCGCTGAGGCGAGGTCTGAGGCGAATGAGAGGTTGTTCTCGTTGCTTACCGAGTGGACCCCTTCCGGTCTGGCTTCTCGTTTGGATGCCCTCGTTGATAGTGCTGCGGATGGACGGGTCTCCCGGCTCGAGGAGCTCCGGCGGGCGCCGGTGCGAGCGTCGGGACCGGAGATGGTGAAGGCTCTTCACCGGGTGAATGCGGTCGCCGCGATCGGGACGTCCGTTGTGGATTTGGCGGGGGTCGCTCCGGGGCGACTGGATGGTCTTGCCAGACGGGGACGGTCGGCCGATGCAAGCACGTTGCGACGGATGCCTGAACGGCGTCGCCGAGCAACGGTGTTCGCCACGGTGCGGGCCTTGCATGTCTCTTCCATCGACGATGCCCTTGACCTGTTCGCGGTTCTGATGTCCACGAAGCTGATCGGTCCCGCTACACGAACCGCGGCCAGGGACCAGATGCGGTCGTTGCCAGCACTGCGTCGGGCGTCCGCGACGTTGGCGGCGGCGACGAAGGTGTTGCTGTCAGCGGTCGAGGACGGTGACGATGTCGATACCGGTGCCGTCTGGGAGCTGCTACGAGCGGAAGGGGTGCGGGACCGGTTGCTCGCCGCGGTGCAGGTGGTGGAGGAACTCAGTCCTTTCGGGGAAGAGGACCCTGTCTCGGAACAGGTTGCGCTCGTGAAGCGGTACGCAACCGTGAGGCCGTTCCTGCCGCTGTTCTCTTCCGCGTTGCCGCTTCGGTCCACGGACGCCGGAGCGTCACTTCTGCGTGCGGTTCGCGGGCTCGGTGTCCTTGTCGGGCGGAAGAGGATCGAGAGATCCGAGATCGTTGAGGATGTCGTGGCAGGCACGTGGCGACGACTGGTCTTTCCCGGAACCGAAGCCGACGACTTCGTCGATCATCGCGCCTACGCATTGTGCGTTCTTGAGGGAGCGTTTCGTGCTCTGCGTCGTCGAGACCTCTTTGCCGAGGACTCTCTACGTTGGGGAGACCCTCGGGTGAAGCTGCTCGATGGGGACGCATGGTCGACGGCGAAATCGGATGTACTGACAGCCCTGCAGCTGGACGGCCCATTCAGCCTCCACATCCAGAACCTCGCCGGTCGTCTGGACAACGCCTACATGTCGATCGCGACACGGCTGGCAGAGGCCCCCGGTGCCGACGGCTCTCCACTAACCGTCGAGGCCGGACCCGATGGGCGCACCCGCGTGTTCCTGGCGAAGCTGGCCCCGGTACCGGAGCCGGATTCTTTGACGTTGCTCCGGGATCTCGTCGATCGGATGATTCCGCGGGTCGACCTACCCGAGATCTTGCTGGAGGTCCACGCGTGGACGGGATACCTGGACGATTTCACCCACATCAATTTGACGGAGAACCGCGCTGTCTCACGACTGCAGGATCTCTCACTGTCGATGGCGGCCGTTCTCATCGCCGAGGGCTGCAACCTCGGCTTCGCCCCGGTCATAAAAGCGGGCCACCCTTCGCTGAACCGGCGGCGACTCTCCCATGTCGCCCAGAACTACCTTCGCGCCGAGACCATTTCGGCGGCGAACGGGCGCCTCATCGACGCGCAAGCATCGATAGAAACCGCGCAGGTCTGGGGCGGTGGGCTTGTGGCTTCCGCAGACGGGCTCCGCTTCGTGGTCCCCGTTCGCACTCTCGACGCTGGCCCGAACCCTCGCTACTTCGGACACGGTCAAGGAGTGACCTGGCTCAACGCAATCAACGACCAGGTCGCGGGAATCGGCGCCGTCGTCGTGACCGGAACCATGCGGGACTCCCTACACGTCCTGGACGTCATCCTGAACAGAGACGGCGGACCCGCTCCCGAGATGATCGCGACCGACACGGCGTCATACTCCGACATCGTGTTCGGACTTTTCCGCCTGCTCGGCTACCAGTTCAGTCCCCGCGTGGCAGACATGCCCGACCAGAGGCTCTGGCGTCTGACCCCACCTGGTGCTCCGAGAGCTGACTACGGAATCCTGGATCCCGTTGCAAGGAACAAGGTGTCCACCACACGGATGGAACCGCATTGGGAAGACATGCTCCGGGTGGCTGGTTCCCTCCATAGCGGCACGGTCGCTGGCTATGACCTTCTGCGGATGCTGGGCCGAGACGGCAAACCGACCCCGCTAGGCGCCGCGTTCGCCGAGTACGGGCGCATCGCCAAGACGCTGCATCTCCTGGCCATGTACGACCCTGAGGACGAGACCTACCGCCGGCAAATCCATGTGCAACTCACGACCCAGGAATCCCGCCACCGCCTCGCCCGGAAGATCTTCTACGGGCAACGAGGGGAACTCCGGCAACGCTATCGAGAAGGGCAGGAGGACCAGCTCGGCGTTCTCGGCCTCGTCCTCAACGCCGTCATCCTGTGGAACACCCGCTACATCGACGCCGCTCTTATCGCTCTCAGAGCCAAAGGCCGCCCAATCGACGACAACGATGTTGCTCGGCTATCGCCGCTCGGTGATACCCACATCAACGTCCACGGCCGATACGCGTTCACGACGGTACACGACGACCGCCTACGCCCGCTGCGAGATCCGGACATCACCAGCGACGACGAATGACCAGCGTCCACAAACGGTACATTCTGAGACGACCAACAGTCACTCTCCCGGAGGACCGAACGGTGTCGAAAACCCGTCTCACAACTCCGGCGCGTCGACCTGTGTTCTGAGACTGTTGTGAGACGCTAGCGACATGAGTGCCCGCCACGACCACGTCGGTTACGCCCGCGTGTCCACCACGAGCCAAGACACGACCATGCAAACCGACGCCCTCCACGCGGCCGGCTGCGCTCGGATCTTCACCGACACCATCTCCAGCCGCACCACCATCAGACCCGGACTTCGGCCTCGGGGAACATTGGTACAGCCGTTAGCGCTAAGCCTGGGACAGGTGGGTCTGTCGTTGGGGCTTTCTCAGATCGGCTGTCGCTAGCGTCGTTGTTGTGCCAGTTGATTTTCTGACGGACGAGCAGGCGGAGTCTTACGGTCGGTTCTTGGAGGAGCCGACCCGGCCAGAGTTGGAGCGGTTCTTCTTTCTCGATGATGAGGATCTCGCGTTGATCCGGAGGCGACGCGGTGCTCACAACCGGCTCGGGTTCGCGGTGCAGATGTGCACGGTGCGGTTTATTGGCCGGTTCCTCACCGAGACGCCGCTTGAGGTGCCCACGGTCGTGGTTGAGTATCTGGCTGTGCAGCTCGGGGTGATGGACGTCGGTTGTGT
Source organism: Plantibacter sp. RU18 (assembly GCF_050613355.1). NCBI lineage: Bacteria > Bacillati > Actinomycetota > Actinomycetes > Micrococcales > Microbacteriaceae > Plantibacter > Plantibacter sp. RU18. Next base: position 21,477 of record NZ_CP159619.1, on the reverse strand, counting down.
GTCTAGGTATGTCGAGCGGGAGATGACGGCGTATGAGCATTCGTGGGAGATTCGGGACGCGTATGGATATCACGCGTACGCGAGCGAGGAGTGGGGCAGGCGCTTCCGGACGTTTCTGCATGGGCGGGCGTGGACGCATGCGGAGGGGCCGAAGGCATTGTTCGATCAGGCGGTGGCGTGGTTGCGCCGGCATCGGGTGCTCCTGCCCGGGGTGAGCGTACTGGCCAGGCAGGTGTCAGAAGTGCGGAGTACCGCGGATGCGCGTCTGCATGCGACGGTCGCGAAGGCCGTGAGTCGGGCGAATCCTGCTTTGCCGGGAGATCTCGCCGCGTTGTTGACGACAGCGGTCGGGGCACGGTTTTCGGAGTTGGAGCGGTTGCGGCGGCCACCGACAAGGACGACGGGTGCGGGGTTCGCGCGGGCGTTGGAGAGGGTAGCGGAGATCGACGCTTACCAGGTGAGTGGTGTCCGGTTGGGGCAGGTTCCGCCGAATCGGTTGGCTGCGTTGGCCCGGTACGCGTTGGGGGCGAAAGCGGCTTTGCTGGCGCGAGTGGCGGAGCCGAAACGCACAGCGATGATCGCCGCGGTGGTGTTACATCTGGAGGCGAAAGCGACCGATGAGGCGCTGGACCTGTTCCAGGTGCTGATGTCGGCCCGGTTGATCAGTGTCGCGCGGCGAAAGACAGATCAGGAGTGGCTGTCGATGCTGCCGCAGCTGGAGAAAGCGTCAAGCATGTTGGCGCGAGCGGCGCTCGTGCTGTTCGAGCAACTGGAGCTGGTCGAAGACGGCGCGGACCTGGACGCTACCGCGCTGTGGGAGGCGGTCGAGGGCGTCGCTCCGCGCGCTGCGGTCGTGTCCGCGGCGGCCACTGTGGCTTCGTTGGTCCCGGACGGCGAGGACTCGGCTCAGACGGCGATGCGGGCGGCGCTGACGGACCGGTATGCGACAGTCCGGCCGTTCCTCACCCTGTTAGGCGAGTCGAAAGCGTTGCATGCAGCCAGCGCTGGTAAGCGGATCCTTGATGGGGTGCAGGAGCTGCCCGCGCTGGCCAGGCGGAAAGTGACTGTGAAACCGCTGCTGAGAGGCGAGATCGATGACGAGTTGGTACCCGCCGCATGGCAACGGGTCGTGTTCGCGAACCCGGAGCTGCCTGCGGGGACAGTAGACCGGGACGCGTACGTGGTGTGCGTGCTCGAGCAATTGCACCGGGCGTTGCTGCGTCGTGACGTATTCGCGTCACCGTCACACCGCTGGTCCGACCCTCGCGCTCACCTGCTGGATGGTGGCGAGTGGGAGGCGGTGAAGGACGATGTCCTTGCGGGCCTCAGCCTGGAGATGCCCGTGCATGAGCATCTGTCCGATTTGGTGCGGGGCTTGGACGCTGGATGGCGGCAACTTGCCGAACGGCTGGACGAGGCGGGTCCGGATGCGAAGGTGAGTCTTCACGTTCAGGGGGACGGGCGGGTGAAGCTGAATGTTGAGAAGCTCGGCGCGCTCGGGGAACCAAAGTCGTTGACCTGGTTGCGGAACCGTGTCGAGCGCATGTTGCCGAAAGTTGACCTGCCTGATCTGTTGTTCGAGGTACAGAGTTGGACCGGATTCCTCGACGAATTCGTTCATCTGAACGACGGTGCCACGCGAATGCGCAATCTGCCGACATCGCTGGTCGCCTTGCTGGTCTCTGAAGCGTGCAATATCGGCTTGACCCCGGTGGTGAACCCGGGCGACGAGGCGTTGACCAGGGCTCGGTTGGTACACGTCGACCAGTACTACTTCCGAGCTGACACCATCGCCACCGCGAACGCCCGCTTGATCGACGCCCAAGCCAGCGTGCCAATCGTGCAGCACTGGGGCAAGGGATTGCTGGCGTCGGTGGACGGGCTCCGATTCGTGGTCCCAGTGCGCACCATCGCTGCGGCGCCGTCGCCGAAGTACTTCGGGTACAAGCGTGGGATCACCTGGCTGAACGCGGTCAACGATCAGGTCGCCGGGATCGGACAGATGGTCGTGCCCGGCACCCCACGCGACTCCCTCCATATTCTCGACGCCTTGCTGAACTTGGACGGAGGAGTGAAACCGGAGATGGTTGCCACAGACAATGCCTCCTATTCCGACATGGTGTTCGGCCTGTTCAAGATCCTCGGCTACAACTTCAGCCCCCGCTTCCGGGACCTGATCGATCAACGCTTCTGGCGTGCCACCCTCCCCGGCCAGCAGCCAGCCTCCTACGGAATCGTCGACGAGCTGGCCCGGAACCGGGTAAACCTGGACAAGGTAATCACGCACTGGCCCGACATGCTCCGCGTCGCGGGCTCCCTGGTCACCAACCAGGTACGCGCGTACGACCTGATCCGAATGCTGGGGCGAGAGAACAGGCCCGACCCGCTCGGGCAGGCGTTCGCCGAATACGGGCGGATCGCGAAAACGGAGCACCTACTGCGTGTGATCGACCCGGTCGATGACACCTACAGGCGGCAGATGTGGCCGCAGTCTGTGCAGGTTCCGAAGGTGCGGATGGCTTCGCGGTAGCAGTACTGGCAGATGCGGCCTCAGGCCAGATCGCTGCGTTGGGGTAGGACAGGCTACACCGCGCACACGGTTGGTGTCGTTGGGGGTCGGGTACTTTGCGCGGTCGGCTCATTCGTTCACTCCGTGATCCGCGCTCTGGTCGGTCGGATAATCGTCGAGGGCGCGTCGGACTCAGTGTTCATCTCACCGACCACGTGCCGTTTCGCAGCCGAGGTCACGATGGGTTCAATGAGGTCGTTGGGGGTGCATTCAAAAATGTCGCAGAGCGCGGCGAGAGTGCGCAGGGAAAGCCGTTCCGGTTGATCGGCGACGAGCCGGTACACCTGCGAGGAAGACAGGTTGATGCCGCGTTCGAGCAGCAGGGGAGTGAGATCGGTGGTCTTCCAGAGATTGTGCTCGGCCATCAGCCGTCGCAGGTTCCAGTTGTAGGAGACGTTCTTCCGAGCCATGTCTAGTCCTGTCCGAGTGCATCGCTGACGGCGCGGTCGAGCGCGTTTCGCAGGGTGCAGGTTCTGAAGTCTGACGATACCGATGTGTAGATCGAAGTGGTCGAGGCGTGTGCGTGTCCGACTTGTTCTTGCACGAACAGCGGGTCGAATCCGTCTTCGATGAGGTGGGTGACATAAGAGTGGCGCAGGCAGTGCGGGGTGAGTTCGTCGGGTAGGCCGGCCAGGGTGCGGTAGCGGGTGAAGCGTTCGCCGAGCACGCGAGTGCTCATGCGGCCGCTGCGTTCACTGGGCCAGAGTGCGGAACTGCGAGCCACCAGCGGGATTAGCAACACGTCCTAGTGGACTTGAATCAGGTTGACATACTCACGAGGCAAAAGTTTCGTGTTATAATCTTGATTTGTGCTCGTGCAACAAATTCAACCGCTTAGCGACGGACCGTCTCAAAAACCTGCTGTCCGTGTGGACTGCTCCACTGGGGCCACTCTTGTTTCGTTGCGCGCCCCAGACGGCTACCTCCCAAGGAGAAACATGCTTGATTCTCGCTTTTCACGACGATCGATATTAGCTCTCCTTCTTGGCGGGGCACTCGTAATCGCTCCGATCACGGGCGCCAGCGTCGCAGTAGCGGAAGTCGCGGTGATCGCTCCGATATCCGTCCCGAAAAACGTATGGTCCACAGTTACGAATAGCTCGACCGGCACCATCTACGTGGGGTCCGGCGGATTCGGGACAGCAGGGACCGTGTCCGCCATTGATTCGACTTCTGGAAGGATCACCGCAACAATCTCGGTAGGCCAGCGACCCGCCGATCTCACGGTAGACGAAGCGAACAACAAGGTCTACGTTGCGAATTACGCCGATGCCTCTGTGTCGGTCATCGATGGTGCGTTGAACGCTGTGGAGGCTACCATCTCAGCCCCTCTGAGCCCAAGCGGCTACCTCGCCGCTGTCGCAGTCAACGAGGGTCGCGGCGAGATCTACGCGTTCTACCAGTCTAATCGAACGCAACCCTCCTACATCGCGGTGATCGATGTCATTTCAAACGAAGTCACTCGTACCGTCCCCCTGGGCTTCTGGTACTCCCCGTCTGTGAAAGTCGCTATCAACCCCTTCACGAATAAGGCGTACATCCCGACAGCCGCCCAGACGATCGCGGTCGTTGACCTTCTGTCAGGAGCCGTGTCGACGACAGTGCCCGTCGCGGGTGGAGACCCGAGGCAAGTCGCCATCGACACCCAAACGAACACCGTCTACGTCACCGTTGATGGAGGCTTCCTGCAAAACCATGGGTCTGTTCTGGTGCTGGACGGAGCGACGGACACGTTGAGCCGGACGATTGACTTCCCGAATGAGCGTGCCTGGACCATCGGCTTCAATGCCAGCACAAGCACCGTGGCTGTGGCCGTAGTTGCCGACGCCATCGGGCCGGAACCGCAGCACGCGCGAGTCGTGCTTTTCCAAGCCACGTCCGACCTCCAGCTGTCTTCGACCCCCTTCCCCGAGTCGTGGGCATTCCCGCTGTCACTTTCTTTCAGCGTGAACCCGGCCCGAACGTGGTTCCCCGCCAACCACGCGTCGACCACTACCGACCCCACGGCCGTTCCGGCCGCGCTCATACCATTCAATGCGGCCGAGATTTCGACTACCGCGCTCCCGCAACCGACGATTGGCGCCCCCTACCAGGCTGCAATCGCAACGACTGGCTCGGCACCCTACACGTTCACTGTCTCCGCTGGCTCGCTGCCGGCGGGGCTCGTACTGAATTCCGAGACGGGAGTTGTCGAAGGTGTCCCGGCTGATGATATTCCGTCGTTCTTCTCAATTACCGCAGCTGGAATCGGTGGGGCGAGCACCCGAGCTTTCAGCCTCGCTGCGATGCTCCCCATCATCGCCCCGACAATCCAGACAACCGCCATTCCCGACCTCACTGTTGGCGAGCCTCAGACGATACCCGTAGAGGCCGAGGGATCCCAACCGATTACCTTCAATGTCGTTGCCGGAAGCCTTCCTCAGGGCATCGCTCTCGACCCAGCCACTGGCATCCTCTCCGGAACCCCGCAAGAGGCAGGCGTCTACACGTTCACACTTGCAGCGACGAACATGGCCGGCAGTGACCAACAAACCTTCAGCGTTAGCGTCCTGAACGCGGCCGTCGCGCCCGAGCCGATTGTCCCTACGCCAGGTCCTTCCGTGACTCAGGGGTCGAGTATTACGGCTGATCTCGCAAAGACTGGAGTGGATCCCTCGATCGCCTGGGCGGGTGGGCTACTCGCCGCTCTCCTCGGCGCGGCATTCATCGGCGTGAGTCGTCTGAACCGTGCCCGCATGCGCGGGTAGAGCATCACGCAGCCGCTCATCAGTACCGAACGGAAAACGTTCCCGGACCCGGCCACCGCCTACCCGGCCGTGTTCCGGCGGGTGGCTCGCTACAACACACGCCGACGCCACTCCACGATCGGCAGCATCACCCCGAACACCCACGAAGCCACCCTCGCGGAAGCGGCATAACCGAAATGCCACCGTGTCCATAGTTTGGGGTCAAGGCCCGTCGAGGAAGATTGGTGCAGTAATTAGCGCTAAGGGTTCGACGGTGTCGGTTCGACGCGATTGGGCTCGGTGGTGATGTGCCGGTAGATGGTCATTGGGATGACGCCGCAGGTGGCGGCGATCTCGGCCATGGTGAAGGTGCGGCTGTCGTACATGCGTTGGGCTTTGCGGGTGAGCTCAGTGACGGCGGCGTCGAGGTAGCGGGTATTCCAGAGGGTGATCGCGTTGACGATGAGCCCGAGGGCGCCGAGTTGGTCTTCTTGCCCGTCACGGTACTTCTGGTGCAGCTGGCCGCGTTTGCCGTGGAACACCTTCCGGCCGAGGCGGTGCCGGGACTCTTGAACGGTGGTTTGCCGGTTCACGGCGCGGAGGTGGTTGTCGTCGATCGGGTCGATCATGGCCAGCATGTGCAGGGTCTTCGCGATCCGTCCGTACTCGGTGAAGGCTTGGCCAAGCGGACTTGGTCGGCCGTCGCGGGCGAGCATTCGCAGCACGTCATAGGCGCGGACCTGATGGGTGACCAGGGAACCGACCACCCGGAGCATGTCGGGCCAGTGCGCGGTGATCTTGGCCAGGTTGATCTTGTGACGGGCGATCGCGTTCAACGGGCCGTAGTCAGCGACTGGGCCTGCGGGCCATTCTGCCCTCCAGTATCGGGTATCGCCGATGTCGGCGATCCGGGGCGAGAACCGGTACCCGAGGAGCTTGAACAGGCCAAAGACCATGTCGGAATATGATGCTTCGTCGGTCGCGATCATCTCCGGTTTCGGACCGCCATCAAGGTTCAGGAGCACGTCGAGGATGTGCAGGCTGTCGCGTGGGGTTCCGGGAACGATTTGCGCGCCGATCCCTGCGACTTGGTCGTTGACGGCGTTCAGCCAGGTGACTCCGCGTTTATAGCCGAAGTATCTCGGGGACGGGCCCGCGTTCAGGGTCCGTACCGGGACGACGAAGCGCAACCCGTCGACGGACGCGACCAGGCCGCCGCCCCACAATTGCGCGATCGGCACCTGGGCTTGTGCGTCGATCAGGAAACGGTTCGCGGCCGCATGGGTTTCGGCGCGCACGTAGTTCTGGTTCACGTGAGAGAGTCGGCCGAGAGTCAACGAGTCAGCGGCAGGGTTTGTCACCGGCGTCAACCCCACGTTGCAGCCGTCCGCGATCAGGAGCGCGGCGACCGTGACGTCGAGGTCACTTAGCCGGGTATCGGCACCGGACACGTGCACGTAGGCGTCCAGGAATCCGGTCCAGGCATGCACTTCCAGGAGCAGTTCCGGCAGGTCGACCGCGGGCAGCCTGGACGCAGTCGTCACCCGCAACCAGGTCAGGCTGTCCGGAACCGGCAACGCTTTGAGCCGTTCCACGGACAGCCGGGCGCGCCCGTCCGCGGCCGGGACGATCTTCACCCGCGCGTCATCGCCGGCTTCCTCAAGCCTCGCCGAGGCCTGCTTCCAGGTCGCGTCCAGCAGCGACACCATCTCAGCCAGATGAGTGTGCACCGGGCTTTCCAACCCAAGCCCGTTCAGGATCTCCGGCCGTACCGCATCCCACGCCGGACCAGCCAGGAGACGGGCACGCGGGTCAGCCCATCGGTGCGAGCAGGTTGCATACACATCACGGACCCGCAACGCCTTGTGCAACTGCTCGAGCGCGCACACCACGTACGCGTCCCGGTCCACCCGTCCGGTCGCCGCGTCGAACACCGCGCGCCGCCATACCGCCGGGACAATCTCCTCGTCGATCTCCGCTGCGAGCAACGGTTTGATCGACACCCGCCGGGACACCAAAGCTGGCAGGCTCCGCACCGCCGCCAGCACCGGCCTGCCAGCCGGTGACGCGGCCAACGACGACGACTCGCACAGCAGCAGCACGAACGGGCGCACCGTCCGGTACCGGTCCGCCAACGCCACCCGGAACGCCGCCTCCTGGTTGGCGTCATCGTCTGGGACCAGCTCCGCAACTGTCGCCACTGCTCCAGCGATCAGCTCCCGCGACGCGATCGGCTCGATCCGCGCCCGCACCCCCGCGACATCCAGGCTGCCACCATCCCGCGCGGCAGCACTGAGCAGGGTCAACAACTCGTCGTTGACTGACGCCAAAACCCGCGACGCTTTCTCCAACCGTGGCAACCACGCTAACCGATCCGCGCTCGTCGCCCTCCGCGCCGGATTCAACAACTTCGTCGTCATCAGCAGCACGAACAGATCCAACACGTCGTCCACAGCAACCGCATCCAGATGCCGAACCAACGCCACCAACGTCGCCGTGCGCCGCGGCTCAGCCAGCGCATGCAGCGTCGGTGCTTTCAACGCCATCCCGTAGCGGGCCAACGCCGCCAACCGGTTCGCAGGAACCGCCGAGCAATCCACCTCCCGCACCCGCAGCCCTTCCAGATCCGCCGCGCGGTCCAACGCCGAAACCAACGCCGGCCCGGAGACCCGGGTCGGTGACCGCTGCCACTCCTGCAGCCGCGAGAACCGCGACCCCTCCGGCACACTCAACGCCCCACACAACCGTCCCGGCAGCGCTGGGTCCACTGCCGCGGCCGCCTCAGCGAGGACCTCGTGCAACCGATCCGCCGTGCGCTCCCGGGTCGATGCCACTAAACGAGTCAACACGCTCACGCCCGGCAACAGCACCCGATGGCGGCGCAACCATCCGACCGCCTGATCCACCAACGCCGCCGGGCCCTCCGCGTGCGTCCACGCCCGGCCCGTGAGAAATCGGTCGAACTCCACCCTCACGGCGGAATCCTCGAAGGCGCGGAAACCGTACGCCTCACGAATCTCCCACGTGTGCTCGTACGCAGTCATCGGCCGCTCGACATACCGGCCCAGACCCGTGAAGTCCGACATACCCAACTGGCGACCGAGATACTCGACAACAGCCGGCGGCACCGCAAGCGGGTCCGCCAGGAACGCGCCCAAATATCGGACCGTCGCCAGCTGCACAGCGAATCCCAGACGATTGTGGCCACCGCGCCGTTCAATACATACGACAGATCCGTCTCATCCAGAACGAAGAAACGCTCCAAATCAGACCGCGACGGCACCTCATCAAACCGACCGTGCGCACCCGAGAAAACGTCAGCAGACGCAGTTGAACCCATAAGTCCCGACGGTATCGCCCAAGCCTCCGAGAACCGTTAGCGCTAATTACTGCACCAATGCTCCTCGACCCCGGACTTGCAGACGCGATCGACCACACCCGCCCCGGCGACACCCTCGTCGTATGGAAATTGGATCGCCTCGGCCGCTCCGTGAAAGAAGTCCTGACAATCGCCGACAGCCTCCACGACGAGCAGATCGGGCTCCAGATCCTGACGGGCACCCTCTCCGGCACCTACCAGCCGACAGGAGAGGGGAAGTTCTTCTTCACGATGATGGCCGCGTTCGCCGAACTCGAGCGCGACATGATCCGGGAACGGACCCTCGCCGGACTCGCGACCGCGAGAGCTGACGGCCGGGTCGGAGGCCGCCCCACGGTCATGAACCCCGACACCCTCACCGCAGCGCAAGCACGACGAGAACGAGGCGAAACACCCACCCAAATCGCCAAAGCGCTCGGCATCTCACGAGCAACCATCTACCGGCACCTCACCCCTTAGCGCCAACCACCGTTCCAGTACTGGTCAAACCCCAACCCCAGATACAGGCATAAGCACATCACTAGAGCGTGTCGGCGTGTCCTCCTTTATGAGGACGCCGAACGCGAGTGGTCCCGGCCGGTCAAAGCCGTCGGCGTGGTTGGCAGTGCCGACTGTGGCCGAGCTGACCGCCTGGACGCCAGCCCACGCGCAGGGTGCGCCAGCCGCGGGCTCCGGTTCAGCGCGGGCGCCTGAGCGGGAGGTGCCGGAGGACGGCCCGAAGAGCTGGTCGCTGCCCGTGCCGGAAGGCATCTACGACACCATCGGGATCTGGCGGGGCTCGTCGCACTGGTTCGACACCGTGATGGACCTGGTGGCCTCCCCCGCCCGCGAGGCGCTGCGAGACCAGTATTCAATGGCTGACGCCACGCTGCTGAGAATCGCGGACGAGTACCGGAACTATGCCGACTGGGCCACCGGTCACAACGTGCACGTCGCCCACGGCACCATCGCCAAGACCCTCGGCATCTGCGCAAGGACCGTACAGCGTGCCACACGCATCCTGGAGGCGCTGGGCCTCGCAACGACACTCACGTTCGGCCGGTCGATCCTGAGCGCTGACGAGAAGGCAGAGGCCTTCCAGACGCACGGACACCGCCAGACCCGGGCCGCGAGCGTCGTCGCGCTGACCCTGCCGCCTGTGGAGGACATTCCCTCACGTGACACAAATGTCCACCTACCCACTTACCCCCCCGCTGACGAAACCTCTCACGACTCCTTAGAACAACAAAGGCGCGCAAGCGCGCACACGGAAGCTGCTGCGCAGCTCGGGCGACGACAGAGGCAGCGACCTCCGGCAGCTGCTCAGCCGTCTGCCCCTGAGGTGCGACCGCTTGCGATCCATCGTTACCTTGCTGAGCTTGATTTTCACTTCGGGCACCGACTCGGCCAGGACCAGCACATTGGTCATCTGGAACGAGTGCTCCGCCGTGCCGGTGTTGACCTGCAGCTGTGGACCGTGCAGGATCTCGCAACAGCGGTCGAGAACAAGTTCCCAAGCGCCCACGATCGCTTACACAGCGCGAAAGAGCCTTTGCGCTATTTCGCCTGGATGCTCGGGCGCACGGTCGCCCCTGGCGATCGGCCGGTGCGCGTCGAACTGGGCGCGCAGGCTCGCAGACGGGCTGTCGAGCGCGAACAGTTCCAGCGGGAGAACGAGCGCGTGCGCGCACGGCTCGCGGCCGACGATCCCACCGAGTTCGAGCGCATCACCGAAGCCATGCGCGCCGAACAAGCCGAGGAGTACCAGCACCAGACGCTGAGCCGGTGGAAGGATGACCGCATGCAGACCGATTCAGCGGCGATCACTCAGAACCTTCTTGGTCCCGGTAAACGCCCCAAAGACTTCGACGCCGACGTGCGAGAGCTGCACGATCGTGTGCTCTCAATCCACCGCTACCTCACTGACCGCGGCTGGAGCCTCAACCGAGATGAGATCCGCGATTGCGTCGAATGGAACTGGAACCCGTCACGACTCTCAACGGTTCCCGAAGAGGCCTGGGAAGCTACGTCGATCTCGTTCGAGTCGCCGCAGACACTCGACGTCGAACGAATCCTCACGGTCGGGCTCGCGGGCACACCCTGGAACGATACTGAAGGCCCCATCAATGACGCCGAAATCCACGAACGCATCGAAACTATCGAGAGCTACCGCGGCGATCCTCGCTAGCAATTTTCCTCCTCAAAACTCTTGCGAATCCGCCAGCAGAACAACACACAGTTTCCCTAGGTAGGCAGCAAGCGCTATTGCTAGCAGATTGCATGTATGTCTGCATTACACATCACTTGCTTGATTGCTAGCACTCTTGATAGCAGCTGTGCTAGGTTTAGAGCATGCAAACTCTCATGGTGTATTCCGAGAGCGGGGGAGTGACCAAGACCGTCACTGCCGTCTCGGTCGCCTACTGCGCCGCCTTCATGGGCAAACGTGTGGTGCTCGTGGATCTCGATCCCCGAGCTGCCACGACTCAGTGGCTCGGCGTCGAGCCCAAGGAGGCCGGCCTCGACGTCAGTGCGATCCTTGGTAACGCAGATCCGCGCGGTTGGGCTGAGTCTCTGGCTGTGCCGAGCGGGTTCCATGAGCTGCTGCGCGTCATCCCGAGCGGCCGCGGTGTCAGCTCGCAGGAAGCCGACCGCGCTGACCACTCTGAGCTGCGCCTCCGTGCCTCCCTCGACGGCCTCGACGCCGACGTGGTTGTCATCGATTGCCCCAACCGGCAGGGCGGACCGCTCACCCTGAATGCCCTCACGGCCTCCGATTCGGTCGTGTACGCGGCTGCAGCGTCCTCTGACGGCGTTTCGGGGTTCCTCGGGGCACAGCAGAGCGTCCAGCGGTTCAAGGACGCCAGGCGGGCGATCGGCGCGCCTGACGCCTACCCGGAGGAGCTTGGCATCGTCGTGGGCGCGGTCAAGGAAACCGTGATGAGCCGCGCAGCGACGCACTCGATTGATCAGTTCCGCGCGACGGGCCTGTTGCTCGAGCCCTTGGTGCCCAATCGCAGCATCGTCGACGAGGTGCGCTACAGCCACGAGTGGTACGGCGACTACCGCAAGGGAGCGCCTGTCATGTCCGCATACGCAGAGATCGCAGGAAAGGTGATCCGATGAACGACGAGCGCCCCGAGCGGCCGGCCATACTGCCACCGCGCACTGCGCCGCAGCCGGCACCGAACCTGCGTGACCCCATCGACCTCGCGCCGGCTACCCCGGCACCCGCACCGACCCCGGCCGCGCCGGATGCCACGCTGGTTGTCGCCGTCACCCCGCAGGCGAAGGAGGCCACGGAGCCCCTGAACACGCGCGTCGCGGCCAGTGTCGCAGCGCTCGCCCGAGCTGCAGCGAAAGAGCATGACATTACGTTGCGCCAGGTGATCGAAGCCGCCGTGCTCACCCGTTGGGGGAGCTGACCTCCCCAGATCAACCGCCTGGCACCCAGTTACAATGCATTCTTGACTGCAATCCAAGTTAAGATGTTTGAGGGGTTCGGTGGTTGGTCGGGCTCGGGGTGAGGGGCTGAACGTGGAACAAAAATCAGGACTGTTGGTGGTCCTTGCGATCCTGCTGGTGCCGGCGCTGGCAATCGGCGGGCTGCTGATGGTGCCGCTGCTGCTAGCGAAGCCGGCGGCAGCGTCATGTCTGCCGGGTGCCGGCGCGTGGTCGACGTCTCGCAGCTGCCGGCGGTCGAGGGGTACACGCCCGCGCAGGTCGGGAACGCGGCCGCGATCATGAATGCCGCAGCGTCGCTCGGCATGAGCGCCCAGGCGCAAACCGTTGGCGTGATGACCGCGCTCGGTGAGTCGGGTCTGCGCGTGCTCGACTACGGCGACGAGGCCGGCCCCGATTCCCGCGGCCTGTTCCAGCAGCGCACGTCATGGGGGACCCTCGCGCAGCGCATGGACCCGACAGCCAGCGCGATCCTGTTCTTCACCCGCTTGCAGGCCGTCGCCGGTTGGGAGCAGATGACGCCGAGCGCGGCCGCGCACGCCGTGCAGAACAATACAGACCCGGATCACTACACGGAGTATTTTGACGCGGCTACGGCGATCGTCGCAGCGCTCAGTGGGGGAGCGGCACCCGGTGGCGGATGCAGCGTCAGTGCCGATGCGATGACGCTCGCGCAGCAGATCATGACCGCGCACGCCGAGGGCCGGTTCACCACCTTGGTCGGCAGCGACCAGCCGGACCACCTGCCGGAGATCCAGGCCATTGCAAACGGGCAGAGCTTGCCGGACTGCGGCATTGACGTGGGCATTCTGCAGGTGATGGTGGTGGCGCTGAACAACTTCTCATCGGTCGGCGTCTCGGACATCAACCGGCTGTGCACGGGGCAGTCGCTCGGGGCCGGTGCCACGTCCTCGCACAACGTGGATGGGGGAGGGCACGCAGTTGATTTCTACTCCCTCAACGGTGCCGCGATCAGCGGGGCGGATTCCGACTCGCTCCGGCTCATTGGGCTGATCGACCCGATGATGCCGAAGGGCTCTCGGGTTGGTCAGTCAGACTGCCGAACCAACGCCGGCACGTCGGTGACGCTCGCCAATCTGTCGCAGTTCCCGGACAGCTGCAACCACCTTCACGTCGATAACGCGTTCGCGAAGTAGCAACCGCAACACAGAGGGCCGCGCTCGGTGAGCGCGGCCCTCTTGCGTGTTGGTTCGCGTGCTACGCGGTCGAGGCTGCAGGCCGGAGTCTGCGTTGCAGTTTCGCGGCGGACGCCATTGCTGCGTAGATCCCGAATGCTCCGGCGATCATGACCGGAAGGAGCCACCAGCCGCGCGCGAGTAGTGCGCCGCCGATCTCCGACTGACTCGCGCCCATGGACAGCATGAAGAGCACCGTTGGACCCGCCAGGATGATCAACGCGAGGAGCGCGGCCGGGAGGCTCAGCGCGGTCGAGCGAAGCGCCGCGCGCAGCACCGGCCGATCCGCGTGCTGCAGCACGGACGGGATCTGGGAGCCGACAACGCCGATAGCCAGCAGCAGCACGACGAGCTGCGCCCACCATGCGGACCAGCTAGCTGCTTCCAGCAGCGGCGTCATGAGTTTTCCTTCATCTCTGCCGAGGGCTGGGCCTTGCGCGGCCGTCCGCCAGATCGACGGCTTGGCACCTCGATGTTCAGCTTCCGCACGGTCTTTTCGTCCCATCCGGCACGCTCCGCGGCCTGGAACGATTTCGCGTGCTCGCGCTCTGCTTCGCTCACCGCGGCGCGAGCGTCAGCGACCGCCTGAGCGGCGGACGCGAGGTCGCGGATCGTCTGCACCTTTGCGTCACGTGCCCGGTCGAGTTCGGCCGCTGCGGCCTGTGCAATCTGTTCGATATCCATTCTGCAATGCTAACCGCTCAGGTCTCGATTTCGGAGCCCTCGCGGCGCACGAGGTGACTCGCCGGGGCGATGCAAAACGCCGGATGCTGGGTGCCCCTCTGGCCTGACCCAGCCACCTGATGAGACGAGATCCACGCGCGAACCGGGGGCGCTACGGGGCGAGGAACGTCACCCGAGCATCCAGGATCGTTCCGAGGTCGCAAACGCGCCGCCTCTCGGCAAACCCTCCCTGTCCTCAGCCGCATTGCTGCACGGAAGGGCTCAGACTGCGAAAAACCACGTTCAGAGCATCTTGCAGAGCCAGTTATTCAGTTAGGTGCCCTAACTGCTTGAAATCCTCGACTTGTCCGCCGGGATTTGGCACACTGGACGTGTGGCTCCGAGGTGTCGGAGGCGCGGCGCTGGCAGAAGAGAAGGGCGGTGATCCCGTGTCGAACGTTGAGACGTCCGGTCGGCTCGGCAAGCAGCGCCGTGACAATGTTCGGGGTGGCCGTCAGCACTCGCACCGGGTGAAGGTGTCGCCCGAGGAAGAGGGCATGTTGGTTGCCCGAGCCGCTGCGGCGCACGTGACCGTGCCGCGGCTGTTGGTCGAGGCGGCGTTGTCGGACGGGCGCGAGACTCCCGCCGATCGTCGCAACCTCGCGGCTGAGTTGTTGGCGATTCGCGGGCTGTTGCGGGCTGTCTCCAACAACGTGAATCAGATCGCGAAGCACGCGAACACTACGGGGGAGTTGCCGGGAACGACTGCGGCCACGCTGCGTGCGGTGGACGACTTGTCCGGCCGTATCGACGAGATCGCCCGGCGGGTGTAGCGGCGATGATTCCAAAGCTGTCGCGCGGTGACCGCATGGCCGGTTTGATGAACTACCTCGCTGGTCCGGGCAAGAAGAACGAGCACGAGGACATTCACATTGTGGCGTCGTCGCCGTTGGTGTTCGCGCACCCTGCCGGCGTCGCGCTCAGCCAGGAGGATGCCGTCAGGGTTGCCCGTGAGATGGACGTCCCGCACGACGTGTTCAACGTCACCGTGCCCAAGGGGCACGTGTTCCATTGCTCCCTGAGTCTCAGCGCTGAGGAGGGCATTCAGACTGACGAACGGTGGGCCGAGATCGCGGCCGAGTTCGCGGACAAGATGGGTTTCACTGAGACCTCCGGGAAGGCGCCGCTTCGGTGGGTTGCGGTCCGGCACGGGCTCTCGTCGGCCGGCAACGATCACGTGCACATCGTGGCGTCGATCGTGCGCGAGGACGGTACGAAGTGGTCGGACTACAACGACCGTCCGCGGGTGCAGAAGGCTGCGCGCGAGATCGAGGAGAAGTTCGGTTATCGGCAGCTCGGCACGCTCAACGCTGAGCGCGGGTACCACCAGGCCGAGAAGCAGATTGCGGACAAGCGCGGGCTCGCAGAGCTTCCCCGGGAGACGCTGCAGCGCAGCGTCCGCGCAGCTGCTTCGGCCTCCGTCGACGAAGCCGAGTTCGTGCGCCGGCTCCGCGGAACCGGCGTGCTCGTGCGGCCGCGATTCGCAGCCGGAACGACCGACGTCATCGAGGGGTTCAGCGTCGCCGTGCGACCAGCGAACCGGGGCGAGCGCCCCGTGTGGTTCGGCGGTGGCAGGCTCGCCCGCGACCTCACGTTGCCGAAGCTCCGAGCCGACTGGCCGGACACCGCCGAGCGCGCACTTGCGGCGTCCGCCGAGTGGGCCGCAGCGGCGAAGAACAAGCGCATCAGTTCGCCTGGCCGCGAGACGGTCACCCCAAGCATTGATCAGTGGGCCGCGGTGACAGCCGACGTTGCGAGCATCAATGAGCGGCTACGGACGCTCCCCATCACGGACAAGGCCGCTTGGGCTCAGGTCGCCCGCGAGACGTCGGGTGCGCTGTCGGCATGGTCGATCCGCACTGAGGCCACACCGGGGCCGCTGGCGGATGCTGCCCGGGCGCTGCGCCGTTCGGCTCAGGTGTCCGAGCACATTCCCGTGGGCAAGCACGCACCGATGCCGTCGCCGAAGGGGGCCGGCATGCTGCTGATGCAAGCAGCCGTTGGACCGTCCACCGCGGCCGGCCAAGCGCTGTTGCTCCGGCAGATGATGAACACGGTTTCAGCGGTGTCCGGGATGCAGCAGGAGGCCGGGTTGTTGCACCAGGCCGAACGGTTGCGCCGCACTCACGAAGGCGCGCTGCAAAGCGTTCACGCACGCCTCGCGGCCGTCGCCCCGACCGCACCGGCGGGCCGTTGGGCTCAGGCCGGGGGAGCGGTGGCAACCGCACCCGCGCCGACGATCGCGACGAAGCCAGCACCCACGACGCCGAGTGCGCCCGCGCCGGTCGTTCCGCTCACGGCCGAGCAGTTGGAACTGCGCGAGCTGCAGCGACTCCGGGCAGCGGCGAACGGTGCTGCAGCGGGCGTGAACAGGAACAAGCCGGCTCCCACGACGAAGCCCCCGACCGCAACAGGGTCGAGGGCTCCGGAGGAGAAGAAGGGCCGGCAGCGCTAGCGGCTTCCCCTTCCGCATCTGGCGGTTCGGGCTGGCCGTGTTCTTCCGGGCCTTCGGTGCGTTCGGCCGTGGGCCGTTCACCGCGGCGACGGCCGGCGTCCCCTGGCTGATATCAGCCAGCATGCGAGCCCGCTTGTCACTCTGGTTCGCGGAGCCGT
This sequence comes from Plantibacter sp. RU18, assembly GCF_050613355.1. Lineage (NCBI taxonomy): Bacteria > Bacillati > Actinomycetota > Actinomycetes > Micrococcales > Microbacteriaceae > Plantibacter > Plantibacter sp. RU18. The sequence goes on along the minus strand of NZ_CP159619.1, from coordinate 4,830 downwards.
CGAGGCGGTCAGCGAAAGCGGTGCGTCGGCCGGCGCTGTCGTACTCCACGCCAGCGTCGACGAACCGCACCTGTGCTTTGCGCTCCTCGCGCTCGCGCGCCGCCGGGTCCGCCTCGGGCTCGACGTCGGCCCCGGTGATCGGGTCACCGGCATTGACGGCCGGGCTAGCCGCGTCGGCGTCTGCTCGTCGCAGGTGCTCCTCTGCGACGCTCTCGTGGACGCCTCCGGTCGCTGCGTCGACGCCGGCAGTGCCGCGCTGCCGGTCGGCCTCGCGTCGGTCGCCCCGAGCTGCAGCACGCTCGTCGTCAGCCGCGGAAGCGTACTGCGATTCGGGCCGGGCAAGGTAGGACGCCACGAGGACGTTGTTCATCCGCTCGCGATCGTCCGGGCTCGTGTGCTTGATCATGTCGCGGCTGTAGGCGTCGCTGAGCTGTGGCTCAAACTGCGCCGCCCACTCACGAGCCCGGATCAGCTCGGTGATCGTCTCCGGCTGACCGGACGTGTCGATCCCGCGACTGCTCAACCGCTCATCGAGATACGAACGCACAGCCGCGATCTGCGGATCATGCTCACCCCAGGCCGTGGCCGTTTGGTAGGCGGCACCGATCTGCTCCGGTGAGGCCACCTTCCACCAGTCGCGTTCGGTCACCTCAGAGAGCCCCGCACGGGCGCTGAGTCGTTCAGCGTCGAAACGGGCTTGCGCCTGTCGGCCGGCCTGCTCGCTGATCAGCCTCGCCTGACGCAGCTGCTCCTGACGGTGCCGCGCGGCCTGCTCACCGAGCCGAGCCGCGATCATCACCGCCTGACGCAACGTGTCGTCGAAGAGTTCGTTCATGCCGTCTGAATCACTCATCGCCACTCACCTGTCCGTCCGTGTCGTCGTCGCTCGTCGTGTCCTCAGTTGCAGGCCGTTCATCGGGGAAGAAGCCCTCGGGGGCTTCCACCAGCGGGAACGCCGGCAGCAGCTCCGTGTGCTCGGTGGTCGTGCAGCCCCTGAACGGCCCCTCCTCGGAGAGCATCACGGCCAGATGGTAATCGGCGTGGTCCTTCCACCACACCGACATGCCCGTCTGCCCGTCCAAACGCAGGTGCTCCCACGCCCGCCACAGTGCTTCCAACCGCATCACGGCTTCGGCGTGCTTCCACCAGGACGCGCACCAGGTCGTTTGCGAGCCGTTCGGGGTCAGGTAGCGCCGATACGCCGGCACCAGCCATTCGCTTAACCACTGCTCGGTAGACCCATAAACAAGTACCGCCTCGGGCTCGTCGTCATCGTCCTCCTCGGCCGGTCCGGCCTCGAACGCTTCGCGGACGGCATCGGCGGTTCGTTCGCGGAGATCCCCGAGCCGTTCCGGCGTCATGGCCGTGGTGACGGTCTCTTTGGCGATCGCCGCGACCTGCTTCTTGACCACGGCACGCGTTGCCGCTCCGACGATCTGGCTCAGGTCGAGTCCGTCGAGCTCGAACGCTACAGCTCGCTCGAGTACCGCATCGATGCTGTCTGGTCCTGCTGTCTCGTCGCTCATGCGTCGTCCCTCCTGTTGGTGGTCGTATCGAGATCCAGCCACCGGCTCCGGGGCCGCTCAGCAGCCACCAGCGGCGCTGTGAGCGCCGTAGCGGCAACGCTGGGTGCGCTGCCGTCTGGCTCGTGCAACGCCAGCGACGCGAGGATCTCGTCCTTGTGTGGGCCGTTCTGCCACGGGACTGTGCGCGCGAGCGTTGAGCGAGCGCCGGCACGGAACACGACGACGCGGCCGATCGGCAGTTCCTGCAGGTCTGAGATCGTCATGATGTTCTCTTTCCCGCCCTCCTTGTTGAACGATCGCGTCGTGCCGCCCTTGCTGCGCGACTCCGAAACGGTGTCGAAGGTGTACTCACCGATGAGGTTCGCGACCTTCCGCAAGAATCCCTCCTCGCTGATACCGGACCCCACGACCTTGACTGTCGCGGCCGACCAGATCATGTCCATGCCTTCCGTTCCCCACAGGCCAACGCCCTGTGACCACGACTGCAGGAACGCCACCGGGATGATGCCCTTGGAGCCGTAGTGCGAGTACTTCTTCGGCAGATCCGGCCACGGGCACACGTTCGCGACCTCATCGAGCAGCATCAGCAGCGGCACCGGCAGACGCCGGCCCTTGCACTGCATCGCGTACTCTTCCGCCGCTGCGGCCACCGCTACCGTGAGCGCTGTGGTCAGCGCGGCCGCGGACCCCTCACCCTCCTTGGAGAGCACATAGAGCGTGTCGCTGCTACGCACGAAAGCGTGCACGTCGAAGTGTGGCCGGCGCTCGCCAGGGGCGGGGTTCACCCACTGGCGGATGCTCTGCAGCTTCAACGACTGCATCATGTTGGTGGCCGTACCGAACACGCCGGATTTCTGCCCCGCCTCCATGTTGAACTTCTCCTCCAACGAACCGGCATTCAGCGAGAAGATCCCGCCGTGGTGTGCGCGCAGGATCTCAAGCGGTTCGCTCGGCTTGCCGTGCTGCAGCCAGGCGTAGACGTCCACGATCTCTTTGCCGCCGATCGCGGCCGCGAGAATGAGATCCGCGATCAGATCCTCACCAGCTGGATCGAAATACGGGTCGCGCTTCGCGGACGGATCACGGCCGGCCGCAGAGAACAGGCTCGCGAGCGTGCGCGCTTTGGCGTCGTCCGTGACGTAGCTGAGCGGGTTCCACCACCAGGTGGGTGCGTCGCCGGAGATCTGCTGCGGGTCGAAGGACCACACCGTGCCGAGCTTGCTCCGGCTCTCGCGTGTCGCGTCGATCACGTCGGGTTTGTTCGAGGTGGTGAGCACCGCACCGGGTGCGTCGAGCACCGCCGGGATGACCTGAGTGGACGACTTGCCCTGTCGTGGTCCCCAGATCTGCAGCACGACGGATTCGAAGTCAGCGATCAACCGGCGCCCGCCGGCCACGCTGACGCCCAGGAACACGCCGATGCTGCCCGTGATGCCGAAACGAGCAGCCGCCTTGCCGGCGGCTTGCTCGCTGAGCTGCTGAATGTCCGGCCCGCGCCCCATCAGCGCGGCCTTGTGATCCACCCGTGACTTGCTGCCGCGTCCGCGGGAGCGAAGCAGCAGCATGGCCACCACGCCGCCCACCAGCAGCAGCACGAACGCCACGGCCACGACCGTGGACGTCACCGACCAGGTGACCCGGTTCCCGATCAGCAGGAACGGGGCTGAGAGCGGATTCGCTGGGAGCTGCTGGCCGTCACGGCTGAGCAGCGAACCGCCGTAGATGCCGACGATCGGCACCGCCAGGGCGAGCACGATCACTGCGAGCAGCAGGATCGGCCCGACAGCGCTGTTGGCCGCTTGCCGTTGCCTGCCCATCAGCTCGCCACTCGCTGTTCGGCCATGTCCCACCGAAGGTTCGTGTTCCCGAGCCGCTTCTCGATCTCGGTCATGCGCGTCGTGATCGGGATCCCCGGAGCGTTCCCGAGCTTCACCAGGAACTTGCCGCGACCATAGGGCACAGCTTCACCCGTGCTGTTCGAGGTGATCTTCTTGGAGTCACCCCACGACACGATGCGAGCCCGCTCCGCGTTCGTCATCTCGCGGATACGGGCCACCGACTCCATTTCGGATTTCGGCAGACCACCCATGATGATCATGCCGCTGCGCTCAGCGAACGACTGAGCTTTCTTCCGGTCGGCTTCGTTCTCAACCGTGTCGAAGTCGCGCAGCGTGTGCGACACCATCAGCTGCCCGATGCCCTCGTGCCGGTTCAACCGGGTGAGGGAGTCGGCACGGTCAACGATGCCCCGGCCGACGCGCAGCGCCCGCCAGAACTCGTCCAGCACCACAACATAGTTCCGGCGCGGTTCCAGGCCGGCATCCGCGAGAATCTGGGCAATCTTCACCCCGGCAAAGCCAGCGGACCACGAGGCCAGGAGCCCCGCGGCCTGCTGCGCCGGCAGCGTGTCTCCGATGCCGGAGAGGTCGAACACGCTCGGCCGGGTGAAGTCCATCTCTTCCGTCGTGTGACGAGAGAACATGGTCCCCAAACGGCCACCCGAGACGAGCCCGCCGAGCGATCGGCGTAGCTCGTCCGTGGCGTCCAAGTAGCGGTTCTCGTCGCCTCGGTCGAGGACGATCGCGCTCAGCTCTTGCGGCCGTGACGCGATCACGTCCACGAGATCCTTGATCAGTGGCACACCGTCGAATCGGTCGAACAAGATCCGCAGCGCCTGATCGAGCACGCTTACTTCACCCTCCGTGGGAGGCGTCGACCGCGAGACGGTGATGAGGCTTTCCAGGATCGCCTGACGGTGCGAGTGTGCCTCTTCGAGCACTTCCTCCCGCAGGGTGCCCGTGAGGCGTGCTGCCGCCTTTGCAGAGGCTCCCGGGTCGAGCGGGTTCAGGAAGCCACGGCCGTTACCGAGCGGGATCGACTGACCGCCCATCGCGAGGGTGCGAGCGACGTGCTCGCCCTTGACGTCGCCGAGCGTCATCGGGATGACCCCGTGGGCGTTCATGCCGAGCATCATCTTGCCCACGACCGATGATTTCCCCAACGCCGGCAGCGACATGAAATAGCACGAGGGGTTCGCGATGATCCCGCGCTTGAACGCGGTGATCGGGTCAATACCGACGACATTGCCGGTGAGCTGATTCGTGCCCAGCGGGACGCCGGCAAGCGGCGAGCCCGAGCCCGCCGCGAACGGCCACAGCCCGCACACTTGACGCGACGTGCCGCGCCACTCGGGCGCGGACTCGATGTGTGCGGCGTAGCCGGCACCAGGCCGCTTGTACCCGCGGCTCGTCGGCGCGATGTAGGTACGACCTTCGTCGGCGTTCTTCTTCCCGAACAGCTTCAT